>NZ_JBTGLF010000002.1:0-32545 GCF_054331495.1 Corynebacterium sp. ZY180755
ATGCTACTGGCCACCACCGCTGATCAGGTCGGGGTGGCCGCTGCGATCGACACTGAACTCGGGGACCGGCAGAACCCGAACCTGGTCCACACCACCGGCCACACCATGACCACTCTCGCCCTGGCACTTGCCCTCGGTGGGGACGACGCAAATGACGTGGACCTCCTGGATCCGCTGGTGGCCACCGGCCTGATCGACCAGGTGCCCTCAGACTCCACGGTGCATCGCCGCCACGCAGAACTCGCCGGCCTGGGTTCTGACGGCACCACGGCGATCCTGGCGGGGATGAAATCGGCCCGTCGAGCCGCCTGGGCCGCCTGCGGCACCCGCAACCCCGCAGCCTGGGCCACCACCGACAATCCACTGGTCATCGACCTGGACGCCACCGAAATCCTCTCCCACTCCGACAAAGAGCATGCCACCCCGACGTGGAAGAAACACTTCGGATTCCACCCCCCTGGCAGCGATCATCGACCACGGCGACGGGCTGACCGGGGAACCCGCAGCCGTGCTCCTGCGCCCCGGCAACGCCGGATCCAACACCGCCGCCGACCACATCACCGTGCTGGACCAGGCGGTGAGTGCTCTGCCCGAGCACGCCGACGGACACGAGTGGGACACACGCCTGCAGGTGCGTACCGATGCCGCCGGTGGTTCCCAATCCTTTCTCAACCACCTCAACGACCAGGGCCTGGCCTATTCCATCGGGTTCCCGGTGACCTGGCAGATCGGGGAGATCGCCTCGACCCTGGGGGACCCCGTCAAGCAGGGCATCATCCGCCCCGACGGCACCGTCACCGACCCGGGTGACGGCTACGTTGCCGATATCACCTCCCGGATGCGGTCCTGGGCCGGGGAACCCCTGGGCACCGACCTGGACAACTACCCCGACGATACGCGGATCATCATCCGGGTGGAACACCCCGCGTCCGGGGCGCAGCTTCGCATCACGGATGTCGATGGCCGCCGGGTTCAGGCCTTTGTCACCAACCGCCCCGGCCATGCCAACCGGCTCGACGTCCTGCACCGCGGCAGGGGCAGGTGCGAGCAACGGATCCGGGACCTGAAAGACTGCGGGTTGGGGAAACTCCCGCACGAGAGTTTCCGGATGAATCAGACGTGGTGTCATGTGGCGGTCCTGGCAATGAGCCTCGTCACCTGGGCGGGGTTGGTCACCGCTGCCGGCAGTACCGCGGCACAGCAACGGCGGTCGCGGTGGTGGGTATGGGAACCGAAGACGCTGCGGGCGAGGATGTTGTCGATCGCCGCGATCGTGGTGCGTCACGCAAGGCGGGTCAGCCTGCGCTTCGATCAGGCTGCGCCGCATCGGCAGCTCCTGGCCACATCCAGCCGCACGCTTTCGTCACTGCAGCCCTGAAGTTCCCCTACGATCTCATACCGGACCCTGGTTTCCCGGCCCAGTACCCGCCGGGACTCCGCCGACCCTGCAGCCGGTCACCCCCGTGCTGAGGACTGGAGACAGGACCCGTGAAAAATCCGGGCTAGGGGTCTCTACACTGAGGGACGCCTCGATGCCGACTACTTTCTCGGCAGTGCAGGACCGATTCGTGAGTTACTCCGTGCTGGAATCGGGCACACCCTCGTGGACATCCGCAGCCTTGGTAGTGCATATGCGCCAAGCAGGTTTAAGCGAACTTACGCGGTTGATGGAGAAGATTTCGTGCCGTACCTCCGGCCTTACGACGTCTTTGAATATCTCCCACCTGAGGCAGACCGACTCTCAGTCACGCGCACCGCGAGGCTTGAGGATTACCTGATCCAAGAAGGCGACATCCTCCAGACCTGCTCTGGTCGGAATTTGGGCCCGGTAACCATCGCGGACTCTTATCTGACCCAATCCGCGCTCTCGCACGACATGATTAGAATTCGGGTAGAGGATCTATCGGACCGGTACTATCTTCTGGCCTTTCTACGTAGTCGCGCTGGACAGCATTTACTGGCTCTTCACGATTTAGAGTGCGTTGATCCGGGTGTGCAGCTGGCCGGAGTGGATCAGGGATCCGCAAGATGTAGTGGTTGAGGTTCTGGAAACCCAGGGCGATGCCGCGTAGGTGCTCGAGCCGGCCGTTGATCGCCTCGACCGGGCCGTTGGACGCCCCGATGTCGAAGTAGGCGAGCACATCTTCCCGCCGACGCCACAGGGTTCTCCCGAGTTGAGCCAGCTCCTCCAGACCTTTCGGCAAGCCTGTGCGCAGGGTGTTGATGATCCGGTCCATCAACTTCTTGCCCTCCGAGTTCTTCGGATGCCCGTACGCCTGGATCACGTCCTGTGAGAGCATCCACGTCACCTCCAGGGCCACGTAGTCGTCATCGGTGGCCCACAGCATGTCCAGTCGCTGTTTCTGCCGCTGGACCTGACCCCTGGGGGTGTCCCCCGTACCTCGCTCAGCTCGGCAGAGTCCCCGCCACTAGACTCGGGGCACATGACAACTCGACCGGATTCCCTCCGGCATTGGGAGTACTTCGTCGCCGTGGCCGAGGAGGGCAGCGTCACCGGTGCCGCGGAGCGGCTGGGGCTGACCCAGTCCCCCGTGTCCCAGGGGCTGAAACGTCTGGAGTCGAATCTCGGCCTCGACCTGATCCGCCGCTCCGCCACCGGTGCCACCCTCACCGAGGCGGGCCGGTCCCTGCTCCCGCAGGCCCGGATTCTGGTCCGGGACGCCACGGAACTGCAGAGCATGGCCCACGCCATCGCCGACGCCGGGGCCGAGGTCCGCGTGGGGCTGGCCCCCTCGGTGCCGCCGGGCATCGCCTTCGACCTCACCTCCGCGTTGCGGGACGTCGGCCGGGTCAGTGTGCACACGGCCGAGGTGTCGCAGCTGGTCACCCGGGTGGGCGAGGGCCGTCTGGACTGTGCCGTCATCGAGGACCCGGCGCCGACGGGTGAGTTGTCTCGCGGGCAGCTGCACGAGGTTCCCCGGCTGCTCGCCGGGCCCGCCGAAAAGCCCGCGACCTGGGCGGCGTTGCGGGGACACACCCTGCTGGACAACACCGCCGCCGTCAGCCCGGCGGCCGCCGGACGCCTGGCCGACGCCTTCTTCACCATCGGCTTGCACCCGGAGACCGAGCTGTGGCCGGACCGGACGGTCCTGGCCGCGCGGCTCGGTGCCGGAGGCGCGATGGTGCTGCTCACCCCCGATCAACTCGGGGGCCTGCCCGCGTTCCCGATGCCGGCGGCCTTCCACCTGCGGCTGCGGTGTGTGGTGCCGCCGCAACGGGGCGTTGCCGTCGGAAAGCGGGATCTGCGCGACGTCGTGGACCGTGCCCTGCGGCGCTCCCTCGGGCGTCTGGGGGAGACCGGATGACCAGGAGCCTGCGGGCCCGGATCGGCACCGAATTGGTCGCCGCGGGCTGTGACGGTTGGTGCTGGGCGCACCCGGTCGGCGAGGAGGCGGCCGGCGTCGGGGTCGGCGCCGACAGTCAGACCAGCATCTCGTCGATGTACAAGGTCCACCTCCTGGCCGCCTTCTGCCTGGCCGTGGACCGCGGGCTGCTGAATCCGCTCGACGCGGTGACGCTCAGCGCGGATGACGGCCCGGTCGGGACCCCGGGAGTGGGGCTGTTCGCCGACCCCGTGACGATGAGCCTGCGGGATCTGGTGCGTCAGATGGTGGTGCTCTCCGACAGCATCGCCGCCCGGGTGCTGCAGCGGCGTCTCCCGCCGGGCCTGGTCGGGGAGGTCGTCTCCCTGGCGAATCTCGAGGACACCACGATCGTCGCCCCGGGCACCACCGAGTCCGAACTCCCGGCCCTTCCCGAGGACGGCTCCGCGGCCAGCGAGGCGATCCGGCTGCTGGTCTCCTACCCCCGGGTCCGCCAGGATCCGGCCGCCTACCGCTCGGTGAGCACCCCACGCCAGCTGTGCCGCCTGCTGGACTGGATCTGGACGGGCCCGGATCTCACCGGGGTCTCCCGTGCCTTCGCCCGGACCGTGCTCGGGCAGCAGGTGTGGGGCCACCGGATCCCCTCCGGCTTCCCCGCCGGGGGCGTGCGCTTCCACGGCAAGACCGGGACGATCGGCCCCGTGCGCGGCGAGGTTTCCGTGGTGGTCGTCGACGAGGAGGCACCCATCGTCGTCGCCGTGATCACCCGTTCAGCCCGCAGCGGCCCGAACCTCGCGGCCGCGGACGCCGCGATCGGCCGCATCGCCCGGTTACTCGTCGATGAACTGCGCATGTCGCGCTGAGATTCCCCACCGGAGAACACCCCGCCGAGCAGGCGGTATTCGTCTCCCGACTGGCCGGAAGTCGTGCGGGAACGTGGTCGCGGTGAGCCCGTGGGCCTAATCTCATCCGGTATGACCACCCGCACCACTGTCCGTGTCTCCGCCCTGCTCGCCGCTACGGCGCTCGCGCTCTCCTCCTGCACCGTGCCCTGGTTCCGGGACGCGGTGGACGAGTTCGTCGCCGCCTTCAACGCCGGTGACGACGCCGGTGCCGCCACACTCAGCGACGATCCCGCCCGGGCCGCAGCCGACCTGGAGCAGCTGCGCGCGGGCATCGGCGGGACCA
This sequence comes from Corynebacterium sp. ZY180755, assembly GCF_054331495.1. NCBI lineage: Bacteria > Bacillati > Actinomycetota > Actinomycetes > Mycobacteriales > Corynebacteriaceae > Corynebacterium > Corynebacterium sp. ZY180755. Next base: position 4,533 of record NZ_JBTGLF010000002.1, read on the forward strand.
GCGTGGAACTGGACGCCGGCGGCGAGGAGGACGGCGCCACCGAGATCACCGCCACCTGGACCGTCCCGAATGGCGATGAGTCCACCACCACCGGGACGATCACCCTCTCCGAACAGGACAGCGACCTCATCACCTGGGACAAGCGGATCTTCTCCACGGAGCTGAACGGGGACAGCCGCTTCCTCTACTCCGACGACAAGACCTTCACTCTGCCGGTGACCGACCGCAACGGCACCGACATCCTGTCCTGGACACCTGTCACCGTCGTCTCCGCGGGCCCGGAGCTGATCCCGCGGGCCGGGGAGATCGCCGCCGCCGTCCGCCCGGTCGTGCCGACCTCCACCGCCGAATCCGTCACCGCCCAGATCGAGTCCGGGGACGGCTCCCCGGTGGGGCTGTTCACCCTCCGAGAGCGGGACTTCGCCGTGATGGGGGACGCCCTGCGGGCGATCGAGGGACTGGACCTGCGGGAGGAGGGCCGCATGCTCGGCCCCACCCGGGACACCGCCTCCCCGGTGGACGGCGGCCTGCGCGACTACTGGTCGGAGAAGATCACGGCCGACGCCGGCTGGACCCTCCAGGCCACCTCCCCCACCGGCACGACCATCCTGGGGCAGGTGGAACCGGCGGAGAGCGAGCCCGTGCGCACCACGATGGACCTCGGGGTGCAGACGGCCGCGAAGCGGGCCCTGGAGCCGATCGAGCAGCCCGCGGCGATCGTCGCCCTCAGCGCCTCCACCGGCGGGGTCATCGCCGTCGCGCAGAACGACGCCGCCGACGCCCTCGGCCCCGTCTCGCTGAGCGGGCTGTACCCGCCCGGCTCCACCTTCAAGACGGTGACCACCGCCGCCGCCCTCGAACGCGGCACCGTGGTACCCGACTCCACCGTCGCCTGCCCCGCCACCGCGGAGATCGACGGCCGCGTCATCCCCAACGACGGCAACTTTGCCCTCGGGGACGTCTCCATGACGCAGGCCTTCGCCCAGTCCTGCAACACCACCCAGGGTTTCATCTCCCAGGATCTGGAGCCGGACGACATGAGGAACACGGCGGCGCGCCTCGGGCTGGGCGTGGACTTCACCGCGCCCGGCATGACCACGGTGACCGGCTCCGTCCCCGTCACCGAGCCCGGCGCGGCCCGGGTGGAGGCCGCCATCGGCCAGGGCGAGGTCCTCTCCTCCCCCTTCGGGCTGGCCGTCATGGAGGCCTCCCTGGGCAACAACGGCCGGATGGTGCTGCCGACCCTGATCCAGGGTGAGGAGACCACCGCCGACCAGGACCCCGAGCCGCTCGACCCGGCGACAGTGCGGGCCCTGCGCGCGATGATGGTGGAGACGGTGGACTCCGGGACCGCCGCCAGCCTGAGCGACATCGACGGTCTCGGCGGCAAGACCGGGACCGCGGAGGTCGGGGGCAACCGGCCCGCCCACGGCTGGTTCGCCGGCATCAAGGGTGACCTGGCGTTCTGCACCTTCGTCGCCGGGGCGGAGTCCTCGGGACCGGCGGTGGCGGCCACGGGCCGTTTCCTGCGCGATGACGCGATGTCGGAGTGGCGCTGAGCGGACCCCATCACCCGGGCCGACGCTCACGTCGATCCCCCAAAAGTAGTATTAGTGCAGGTCAGCCCCATTCAGGGGGGCGGAAGAGGACGTTCCGGACAAAAGTCCGCGATACCTCGGGTGGTCACGTCAACTTCTGGGTTAAAAATGAGGGGTCGTTCACTGTCGGTCAACATATTCGAGAAGGTAACCCGGTGTTTTCACGGGAAGCGGGCTGACACGTGGTGAAGATACAAGGAAAGTGACCCTTGACCAGGTAAATTAGTAGTTTCTCACACCGCTAATTGCCTGCTCGAAAGGATCACCTTCAGGGTGAAGACTACCAGCTTCTGCGTCGGTACCCCCGCTCCTGCTCAACTGTGCTCGAATGCCGGGCTCATGTTATTGGCCAGCACCGCCGATGCCGTCGGGGTGGCCGACGCGATTGACGCCGGCCTGGCCGAGTGGCAGAATCCGAACCTGCTGCACACCACCGGGAACACCATGACCTCGCTGGCCCTGGCACTGGCCTTGGGCGGGGATGATGCCAATGACGTCGACCTGCTGGGGCCATTGGTCGCGACCGGGTTGGTCGACCAGGTCCCGTCGGACTCTACAGTGCACCGCCGCCACAAAGAGCTCGCCGACCACGACGACGAAGACGATCGCGCCGGCACGACGGCGGTCCTGGCCGGCATGAAAACAGCCCGCCAGGCAGCGTGGGCCGCCTGCGGTGCCCAGAATCCTGCCGCCGCGGCCAGCGCCGATGCTCCGCTGGTTCTGGATCTGGACGCCACGGAAATCCTGTCCCACTCGGACAAAGAGAAAGCGGCCCCGACGTGGAAGAAGCACTACGGGTTCCACCCGCTGGCTGCGATCATCGACCACGGCGACGGGCTGACCGGTGAACCCGCAGCCGTCCTGCTGCGCCCAGGCAACGCCGGCTCGAACACGGCCTCCGACCACCAGGACGTCCTCGACCAGGCCTTGGCCGCGATCCCCAACCACGTCGATGGTCAGGAGTGGGGGAAGCGGATGCTGATACGCACGGATGCCGCCGGCGGATCCCAGGCCTTTCTGGGCCACCTCGATCACCAGGGCCTGGCGTATTCGGTGGGGTTGCCGGTGACCTGGCAAATCGGTGAGATCGCCTCCACGCTCGGCGAGGACATCAAACAAGGCATCATCCGCGCGGACGGTACCGTCAGCGACACCACGGACGCGTACGTCGCGGACATCACCTCCCGGATGCACTCCTGGGCCGGGGAGCCACTGGGCATCAACCTCGACAAATACCCCACAGATATGCGGATTATCATCCGGGTCGAGCACCCCGCCCGGGGCGCGCAGCTACGCATCACCGATGTAGATGGTCGGCGTGTGCAGGCCTTTGTCACCAACTGTCCCGGGCACGCGAACCGACTCGACGCGCTCCACCGGGCCCGGGGCAGGTGTGAGCAACGCATCCGGGATCTGAAGGACTGCGGGCTGGGGAAACTGCCGCATGAGGCGTTCGGGATGAACCAGGCGTGGATCCACGCCGCGGTCCTGGCGATGAACCTGATCACCTGGTGCGGACTGATCATCGCCGCCGACAGTGCTGCCGCCGATCGGCGCCGCTCGCGGTGGTGGGTGTGGGAACCAAAAACCCTACGAGCCCGCATGCTATCGATCGCAGCGATCGTGGTTCGTCACGCCAGGCGCACCATCCTCCGGTTCGACAACGCCGCGGCCCACCGCGAGGTGCTCGAGCACGGACTCTCCCGACTCAGATCCATCGCCTGACTCTCGGTACAACCGCCGCACGCTTGCAATCTTCGCAGTCCCTACCCGCATTTCGAGCCCAGGACATGGAACCTGGTTTCCCCGGCACCAGCACCCGCCGGAATCCCAGCGACCCCGACCTCAGCCACCCCCACCAAGCCGGCCACTCAAAAAGCCCGGTGAAAGAAAGGGGCTAAAGGGATCTCCGGGACGTAAAAGTGGCTCAACCTGCGCCCTCGCGGGGCCCCTTGTCGGGAAAGAAATCAGCCAGTAGCAGATGTGAATAGGTGAACTTTGGGGAGCCACTGAGGGGATTGTCGCGCCCCCATTTTCGCCGTTTTCCGCACTATTTTTGCACGCTAAAACGCGCTGACCTGCGAAGCAGCACTTTAGTGCATGAGGTGTGTGGTTAGTTTTCCCCCTCGGAGAGGGCGAGCGCGCGAAGCGCTTTAGGCGAGGGATGATTTTTCTTCCTGAGCAAGTGAGCGCGCAGCGGTCACGCGCTAGCACGTAGCAAGAAATGCGCTGTGCGCGTTTTTAAGCGATTAAAGCCCCGTGAGGCGACCAAGTCCCCACACGAACCGCCCCAAGCGCTCTACGGCGCTCCTGGACGCCATGCGCGCCCCCTCCCCGGCTGACAGTCGGGGAGCAAGTGACACCCGCGTCGCCGAGCGCGGTGTGGCTACGCGCCTCGCTTACGACATGACCCGTCTCGAAAGTCGCCAGAAGAAAATAAAAACCTCTCGCCCCGACACGGTGTAAACATTGTTTACATCTACCGAAGCGAGAGGAAACTTTTCATGGCCACCAACCAGAAGAACCCCGCCGGACGCGGCCCCGTGGTCTCCGTGCGCCTGGAGCCGGAGCTGATCGAGCGCCTGGACGCGCTCGCCGAGCGCACCAAGCGATCACGCGGCACGTACCTACGCATGGCGCTGTGGGCGGCACTGCCGGAGCTGGAACGGATTCACTGGGAGCAAGCTGCCGCCGATTTCGAAGAACTGGCGATCAAGGATGCGTTCGAAGAGATCACCCAGCAGCTAATGGACGAAGCCAGCAAGCCCCGGAAGCCTGACGGAGGAAAGTAAACAACGGCCGGGTTGTTGGACACTGCCGCCATGGAGATATTTCTCGAGTGTGCAGCTGTAGTTTTGACCGCCCTCATCGGTGGAGTTCTAGTGGACCCGAAACGAACCGTGGATTCCTGGAAGGAGATCCTGAAACGGGAGCAGGAAGAGTGAGCTTTAAGGGCCGAGCGCTACCCCTACGGGGTGGGAACCGTTATCTGCTGACGGCATTTCGCATTTGTGGGTGGGCGCTCAAGGAGGGCCGGGAGGGGAGCTAGAGGTGGGAGCTTCAGGGACCGAGCGCTACCCCTACGGGGTGGGAACCGTTATCTGCTGACGGCATTTCGCATTTAATTCTGAGAGGGCTTTCGACCACGTTTCGCAGCCATCCCAAGAGTCTTTCGGACTTGCTGAATGCGCCGTTCACTGACACCTAACTCGCCTGCCAACTCTCGCGTGGAGGGGTCAGGAGCCGACTGTGAACGTGCGTCTAGGATCGCAGTTTTTACACGCAGTTCGAGAAGCTCTCCGGTCATTTCTCGACGCGGTGCTGTTGCAACTTGGGGCGGGAGCCAAGAAAGCTCCGTTTTTATTGTGTGATCAACGCTATGTGCCTGTGTTGTCAGGCCGTCTCGAATACCCGGCTAACAATCACTGCATCCGGATTCGGGTGACCATAGGCAAACATCGTGCCCTGCCCCTTCCGCAATGAGTGCATCGCTTCCATCCCTTTCAACGTCCGGTAGGCAGACGTTTGGTTTTTGAATGCTCCTTTCGGCCCGAGGATCCGCTTTAACCGGCCATGATCGCCTTCAATGACGTTGTTGAGGTATTTCACCCGACGATGCTCGACCGTCGATGGACAGACGCCTTCCGCCTTCAGCTCAGAGATTGCCCTGGCGAGTGAGGGGGCCTTGTCGGTGCTGATCACCCGCGGATAGCCTGCCGATTTATTCGACCGCAGCGTCTTCGCCAGGAAACGCTTCGCTGCCGCGACGTTGCGTTTTGGTGAGAGGTAGAAGTCCAGGGTCTGGCTACCGGCGGTGATTGCCCGATAGAGGTAGCACCACTTTCCCCCGACCCGGATATAGGTCTCATCCACCCGCCAGGACCTGGCCTGCCAGTCAGGAACTTGCCGATACCACCGGGTCTTCTTATCCAGCTCAGGAGCATATTTCTGGACCCAGCGGTAGATCGTGGTGTGATCGACCGGCACTCCCCGCTCGGTCATCATCTCTTCGAGGTCGCGATAGCTCACGCCGTAGCGGCAGTACCACCGCACCGCCCACAGGATGATTTCACGAGGGAACTGCCGACCGGAGAAGATGCCCATGGACCTGATTATTCCACGCCGGTCTTCCTACTGCCCCAACTTTGCAACAGCACCGCATCAAGCGGTGAGCGCACTCCGGCACCGCCAACTTTCAGCACATGCGTGTAAATCATCGTCGTAGAGACGTCGGAATGGCCGAGCAGATCCTGCACGGTTCGAATGTCGTAACCGCTGCGGAGCAAGGCCGTCGCGAACGAGTGGCGGAGGGTGTGCGGTGTGGCGGGCTTCGTGATGCCTGCTTGTTCTACGGCACGTTTGAAGGCGCGCTGAAAGGTCTGGTCATACATGTGATGGCGACGCACGACACCGCTCCGTGGATCGGTCGAATGCGTGTGCTGCGCAAAAACCCAGAACCACGGCCAGGAATGCCCGGCGCGCGGATACTTCCGCTCAAGGGCGTCGGGAAGCGCAACGCCGCTGCGGCCCTCGGCCTGGTCCTTCAGCCACCATGCCCGTGCACGCGACAGCTGCTCGCGCAGGCTGGGTGCCAAGCTCTCGGGTAACATCAAGGCCCGATCCTTGGAGCCCTTGCCCTCCCGCACGATGATCGTGCCGTGATCGAAATCCAGATCCTTGACCCGCAGTTGCAAACCCTCACTGATCCGCATGCCCGTTCCATACAGAAGCTGGGCGAACAAACGATGCTCGCCTTCCAGAAAACCGAGGATGCGAACCACTTCATCCGGGGTCAGCACCACCGGCAAGCGCCGCGACGGCCGAGGTCTTCCGATCTCCTGAAGCCAGGGCAGATCCGTGCACAGCACCTTGCCGTAGAAGAACAGCAAGGCCGCCAATGCCTGACGATGCGTGGAGACCGAAACCTTGCGCTCGTTCGCCAGCCAGGACAGAAATGCCTCGACTTCGCTGCTGCCCAAGGTTGCCGGGTGACGCACACCGTGGAAACGGATGAAGGCACGAACCCAGTGGACATAAGCCTGTTCGGTTGGTAAGCTGTAATGCAAGTAGCGTATGCGCTCACGCAACTGGTCCAGAACCTTGACCGAACGCAGCGGTGGTAACGGCGCAGTGGCGGTTTTCATGGCTTGTTATGACTGTTTTTTGTACAGTCTATGCCTCGGGCATCCAAGCAGCAAGCGCGTTACGCCGTGGGTCGATGTTTGATGTTATGGAGCAGCAACGATGTTACGCAGCAGGGCAGTCGCCCTAAAACAAAGTTAGGCCGCATGGACACAACGCAGGTCACATTGATACACAAAATTCTAGCTGCGGCAGATGAGCGAAATCTGCCGCTCTGGATCGGTGGGGGCTGGGCGATCGATGCACGGCTAGGGCGTGTAACACGCAAGCACGATGATATTGATCTGACGTTTCCCGGCGAGAGGCGCGGCGAGCTCGAGGCAATAGTTGAAATGCTCGGCGGGCGCGTCATGGAGGAGTTGGACTATGGATTCTTAGCGGAGATCGGGGATGAGTTACTTGACTGCGAACCTGCTTGGTGGGCAGACGAAGCGTATGAAATCGCGGAGGCTCCGCAGGGCTCGTGCCCAGAGGCGGCTGAGGGCGTCATCGCCGGGCGGCCAGTCCGTTGTAACAGCTGGGAGGCGATCATCTGGGATTACTTTTACTATGCCGATGAAGTACCACCAGTGGACTGGCCTACAAAGCACATAGAGTCCTACAGGCTCGCATGCACCTCACTCGGGGCGGAAAAGGTTGAGGTCTTGCGTGCCGCTTTCAGGTCGCGATATGCGGCCTAACAATTCGTCCAAGCCGACGCCGCTTCGCGGCGCGGCTTAACTCAGGTGTTAAACATCATGAGGGAAGCGGTGATCGCCGAAGTATCGACTCAACTATCAGAGGTAGTTGGCGTCATCGAGCGCCATCTCGAACCGACGTTGCTGGCCGTACATTTGTACGGCTCCGCAGTGGATGGCGGCCTGAAGCCACACAGTGATATTGATTTGCTGGTTACGGTGACCGTAAGGCTTGATGAAACAACGCGGCGAGCTTTGATCAACGACCTTTTGGAAACTTCGGCTTCCCCTGGCGAGAGCGAGACGCTCCGCGCTATAGAAGTCACCCTTGTCGTGCATGACGACATCATCCCGTGGCGTTATCCGGCTAAGCGCGAGCTGCAATTTGGAGAATGGCAGCGCAATGACATTCTTGCGGGTATCTTCGAGCCAGCCATGATCGACATTGATCTAGCTATCCTGCTTACAAAAGCAAGAGAACATAGCGTTGCCTTGGTAGGTCCGGCAGCGGAGGAATTCTTTGACCCGGTTCCTGAACAGGATCTATTCGAGGCGCTGAGGGAAACCTTGAAGCTATGGAACTCGCAGCCCGACTGGGCCGGCGATGAGCGAAATGTAGTGCTTACGTTGTCCCGCATTTGGTACAGCGCAATAACCGGCAAAATCGCGCCGAAGGATGTCGCTGCCGACTGGGCAATAAAACGCCTACCTGCCCAGTATCAGCCCGTCTTACTTGAAGCTAAGCAAGCTTATCTGGGACAAAAAGAAGATCACTTGGCCTCACGCGCAGATCACTTGGAAGAATTTATTCGCTTTGTGAAAGGCGAGATCATCAAGTCAGTTGGTAAATGATGTCTAACAATTCGTTCAAGCCGACCGCGCTACGCGCGGCGGCTTAACTCCGGCGTTAGATGCACTAAGCACATAATTGCTCACAGCCAAACTATCAGGTCAAGTCTGCTTTTATTATTTTTAAGCGTGCATAATAAGCCCTACACAAATTGGGAGATATATCATGAAAGGCTGGCTTTTTCTTGTTATCGCAATAGTTGGCGAAGTAATCGCAACATCCGCATTAAAATCTAGCGAGGGCTTTACTAAGCTTGCCCCTTCCGCCGTTGTCATAATCGGTTATGGCATCGCATTTTATTTTCTTTCTCTGGTTCTGAAATCCATCCCTGTCGGTGTTGCTTATGCAGTCTGGTCGGGACTCGGCGTCGTCATAATTACAGCCATTGCCTGGTTGCTTCATGGGCAAAAGCTTGATGCGTGGGGCTTTGTAGGTATGGGGCTCATAATTGCTGCCTTTTTGCTCGCCCGATCCCCATCGTGGAAGTCGCTGCGGAGGCCGACGCCATGGTGACGGTGTTCGGCATTCTGAATCTCACCGAGGACTCCTTCTTCGATGAGAGCCGGCGGCTAGACCCCGCCGGCGCTGTCACCGCGGCGATCGAAATGCTGCGAGTCGGATCAGACGTCGTGGATGTCGGACCGGCCGCCAGCCATCCGGACGCGAGGCCTGTATCGCCGGCCGATGAGATCAGACGTATTGCGCCGCTCTTAGACGCCCTGTCCGATCAGATGCACCGTGTTTCAATCGACAGCTTCCAACCGGAAACCCAGCGCTATGCGCTCAAGCGCGGCGTGGGCTACCTGAACGATATCCAAGGATTTCCTGACCCTGCGCTCTATCCCGATATTGCTGAGGCGGACTGCAGGCTGGTGGTTATGCACTCAGCGCAGCGGGATGGCATCGCCACCCGCACCGGTCACCTTCGACCCGAAGACGCGCTCGACGAGATTGTGCGGTTCTTCGAGGCGCGGGTTTCCGCCTTGCGACGGAGCGGGGTCGCTGCCGACCGGCTCATCCTCGATCCGGGGATGGGATTTTTCTTGAGCCCCGCACCGGAAACATCGCTGCACGTGCTGTCGAACCTTCAAAAGCTGAAGTCGGCGTTGGGGCTTCCGCTATTGGTCTCGGTGTCGCGGAAATCCTTCTTGGGCGCCACCGTTGGCCTTCCTGTAAAGGATCTGGGTCCAGCGAGCCTTGCGGCGGAACTTCACGCGATCGGCAATGGCGCTGACTACGTCCGCACCCACGCGCCTGGAGATCTGCGAAGCGCAATCACCTTCTCGGAAACCCTCGCGAAATTTCGCAGTCGCGACGCCAGAGACCGAGGGTTAGATCATGCCTAGCATTCACCTTCCGGCCGCCCGCTAGCTGTGATGTCCAGGGACGTTGTTGAGTCGGTCGAAGGGTACGCCGCCAATCGCAGAGTGGTGTCGGTGGTGGTTGTAGAAGTGGAGCCAGCCGGGCAGCGCCAGGCGTCGTTCGGCCTCTGAACCGTAAAACCTGGCATAGGCCCAGCCGTCCCCGAGCGTGCGGTGGAATCGCTCGATCTTCCCGTTCGTCTGCGGCCGGTAGGGGCGTGTCCGCTTGTGTCGGATGCCGAGCCGAGCGCAGAAGTCCCTCCATGCGTGGGATCTGTATGCCGACCCGTTGTCGGATAGGACTCGCTCGACGGTCACGCCTCGTTCGGCGAACCAGGCCACGGCGCGTTCGAGAACTCCCACCGCTGTGCTCGCCTGCTCATCCGACCAGATTTCTGCGTATGCGACGCGGGAGTGGTCATCGATGACTGTGTGAACGAACGCCGTCCCGGTGCGCGGCTTGTGATCTTTTCCTCGTGGTAATCCCGGAGTCGCGAGCTTGTTCCGTGCGCCTTGCTGCCGACCTACGTAACGATGTCCACCGCCGTCGGGGATGTTGCCGAACTTCGTGACATCGACATGAATCAACGATCCCGGATGAGGATGCTCATATCGCCGCAATGGCTCGCCAGTGACACGATCGATATGCGAGAGGCGGTTCACGCGGCAACGGACGAGGACCGCGTGAACAGTCGACGTCGAGAGACCAAGTCGCGCAGCGATCTGGGCTGGCCCCAGTCGAAGCCGCCAGCGCAGGTTGATGATCTTCTTCTTGACATGCTCGGGCGTCCTGCCTGGGATCCGGTGCGGCTTGCTGGAGCGATCCTGCATCCCAAACTCACCCTCTTCCCGGTAGCGGCCTGCCCATTTCCGGGCAGTGATCGGGGAGACCATGAACATCTTTGCGGCGATCGTGGCCGGATAGCCGTCTTCGACAATCAGCCGAGCTAACCGGAGACGGGCACGAGGAGTGAGAAGAGCGTTCGGATGGGTCATCAATTGGCCTCCGCCGCGGTCTTCGTAAGCGCGCGTCTGGTGAGAAGCATGATGACGAGAGCGATCGCTGTCAGCACCGAAGCGACCCAAACCGGCGCGAGCAGCCCCAGCCCGGTCGCGAGCCCGAGCGCACCAAGCACGGGCCCCGCTGCAGCTCCGATATTCAATGCTGCGGTTGCGTACGAACCGCCCATCGTTGGCGCACCCGATGCTGCATACAGCACACGCGTGATCAGAGTACTGCCGACGCCGAACGACAGGAATCCCTGAACGAGGACGAGGACGATAAGCGCAACGGGATGAGATGCGACCACTGCCAACACGATCCAGCCTGTCAGCAATAGCGGTCCGCCGACTGCGAGCACGAGGCCAGGTCGTTGATCTGATAGTCGTCCTGCGATCGTGACGCCAAGGAACGATCCGATGCCGAACATCACCAGCGCGACGGACACCCACGCTTCGGCCAAGCCCGCGGTCTCGGTCACGATGGGTGCCAGGAAGGTGAATGCCGCAAAGGTCCCTCCGTTGATCAGCGCTCCGAGTGCCATGGCCAGGATGAGCCGCGGCGTCGCCAACTGGCTGAGCTCGACACGGAGCCTTGGTGAGGTCGCGCTAGTCTCGCTCCGACCAACATTGTTCGTGACGCCACGAATGACTCCAACGGCCGCGGGAATACAGAGGATGGCGATCGCCCAGAACGTCGTTCGCCAGCCCAGCGCTGTGCCGAGCAGTGCCCCGGCGGGGACGCCCACGACGGTTGCGATCGTCGTGCCGGAGAGCAGGATCGACAGTGCACGCCCCTTCTGGTTCGCTGGCACGAGGGTAGTGGCCGTGCTCAGTGCTACGGCGAGGAATCCTGCGTTTGCGAGAGCGCTGAGCACCCGGGTGATGAGCAGGAGAGAGAACACTGGTGTCATCGCTCCGATGACGTGGCTTCCCGCGAACACGAGAAGGCAAACGATCAATGTGAGCCGCGGTGGCCAACGGCGAGCGAATGCCGCCATCACTGGCGCGCCGACGACCATACCGACTGCGAATGCGGAGGTCAGCAGGCCCGCAGTGCCGACCGAGACGTCAAGTCCGGTCGCGATCGCGGGGAGCAATCCCGCGAGCATGAATTCTGAAGTGCCCATGACGAAGACCGCCAGGGCAAGCATGTAGAGGGCAAAAGGCATCGAGTACTCCGAGGTGTGAGATCAAGAAATGGTTCTTCTTGTCACCACGGCCAGCGCCCCGGGTACGCCAGACATACGCCCACACAGATCGTGGGCGTCGTAACTAGTGGTTCAAGGGGCTGGCGGTGTGACCGACAACCCCTGACCTGTCTGATTCGGGACTCGACATGCCCCAAACTCTAACATGCCTTCAATGGCAAGCGGTCTGGACAGATACTTCTTGAATCGGCACGGTGTCATTACGGGCGGGGGCCAGAACAACGTCCCTGGACATCACACCTAGACGGCGTGGCGGATGTCCTCTGAGTGGGCAGAGACGGTACATCGTGGCCCGCTTGTCTGCCGGGTGAACCGGTCATAGCCATCAGGATGCGAAATGAGCCCCACACCAAATCCCGCACCGGTCATCGTCACCGGGGATGACCTGGTCTCATTGGTTGGAGCTTATCTTCGCGAAGCAGCTACGTACCGTGCCCAGAGTTACTCGGGTTGTGGTCGGTGATACTCGACTTGTGTACTACGAACCGCAGGACCAGACCCCCGCCAGTGGAGCGAAGGCGGAGTGGGTCCAGACCAGCTTGTTCCAGGGCGGATTCGAAGGCATCGGCCTCGATGAGGCGGTGCGGGGAGCCATCGACCCGGTGAAGCCAGCCCGCGACGCGCGAGGAGAGCAGGTCATATCCCACGAACAACCCGCCTGGGCGCAGGACCCGAGCCACCTCAGCCACCGCCTGCTCCCACTCGACCACGTGATGGAGCATGAGAAAGCTCACCACCATGTCGAAGGACTCGTCTGCAAAGGGCAGGGCAGTGGCATCAGCCTGACGTGCCTCAATGGGCAGTCCTGCGAGGGATCGCTGCGCGGCCTGGACCATGGCCGGATCGACGTCGGTCGTTGTGAGGTTCACCTGCCCGTGGGAGTGGATGATTGCTTCAGCCATCGCTCCGCTGCCACCGCCGATCTCCAGAACGCGTCCAGCGAGGGAGCAGTCCTGAGTCGCCCAGGGAATCATCCTCGGGGCTAGAAAATGCCACAGTGCACTGCGGCAGAACAACGCTTCTGCGGTCGACATCCGGGGCATGGCTTCCTCGTATCTACGGGGCAGTCTGAGATCAGTTCAGCTGGCGGTGATCCGGTACTGGCTGAAACGACTTTCGTAACACGACCTAGTGCACGGTAAAGGGTGGCGCGGCTGACACCGAGGCCCTTGGCGATGGCGACTTTGGATTCACCGGCTCCGCCCCGCTTTGCAACAGCACCGTAAAAATCAATAACCCCGGTGATATACGTCTAAAACGCAGGGATCATTCCGGGGCCTTCGTTTTTAAGTGTAACACTAGTCAGTATGTCATCCAAGAATATTGAGGCAACCGATCTTGAAGCGTGGTTTTCATCCGAACGTATGAAAACCTACAGCTTCCACTCGGATCCTGAAGCTCTCTACCTGTGGAATACCCATGTGACTAAGGCTTTCCTAGAGGATATTCAACATGTAGAGGTGTTATTGCGTAACTGTGTTCATACTGTGGTTTCCTCAAAATATGGACAGCGTTGGTACATCCATCCCGCTATTCCCTTTGACCAGCAAGCTAAGAAGTCTATTAATAAAGCAGAACGGCGTGCTGGGATTACCAAAGGGCAAGCACCGCCACCCGGGCGAGTTATTGCTGAGCTGAGCTTTGATTTCTGGGCGTATCTTTTTACCAATACATACGCGTCGACGATCTGGCCCTTGGTCAAAAAGTCTCTTGTGGCTACGCCGGCTTCTAAAGGGGACGGAATCTTTGTACCTTCCCTGACCGATTTCAAGCGTGAGGTTGATGAGGTCTATAAACTGCGCAACCGATGCGCCCATCACGAGCCAATTATTAAGCAGAACAGACAGAGAGAAAATAATCGCCTTGATCGAGCACAGAAAGCTATCATCCTTTTAACCACGTGGATCGATCCAGCAGCGTCAGCGTGGATTTCTACCCATTCCAGAATCACTGATCTGAGGAACACTAGGCCGTAAACTGGCCTCCATATCGGGTAGAGAAATTGATAGCACGAAGGAGCTCCCGTCCGACGAGGGCGAAGGCCCTTCGGAACTGGTGCACATTTAGGTGGCAGATGGTGTCTGCACTTGGGATGAGCGTTCGATATTGATTTCTCCAGAGAGACCTACCCAGAATGATGAAAGGTTTCTCAGATTAAACGCGACATGTAGGGTACACCCTAAAGTTACAGTGAAGTTTCCAGGTTGCGTGCTGTAAACCTAAGCGGGTTCCCACATTTCGTTACAGCTGTATGGTTAAGTTATTAACTTAGCGATACTATTTGATGGGGATGAGGGCGCATGGCTGGCAATGGGCAACGAGTGGGGTACGTGCGCGTGTCCACAATGGAGCAAAACGACCAACGTCAGCATGAGTTGCTTAATGCTTCCGGTCCGATTGACCTCTTCTTTGAAGACAAGATTTCAGGCCGCACTCGTGCAACCCGTCCCGGCCTTGCCGAATGCATGACCTACGTGCGTGATGGTGATGAACTCGTTGTCTCGTCGATTGACCGCCTTGCCCGCTCGCTAGCAGACTTGCGCGCTCTGGTCGATGAACTCACCGCGAAAGGCGTGACAGTGACGTTTCTGCATGAGCATCTATCGTTTTCAAAAAACAGCAGTGACCCGCGCGCGGATTTGATGCTCGGCATCCTTGGTAGCTTCGCGGAGTTTGAACGCGCCATTATTCGCGAGCGCCAAGCCGAAGGCATTGCTCTGGCGAAAAAGGCCGGCAAGTACAAAGGCCGTAAACGCGCCCTGACCCCCGACCAGGTGGCTGAGGCAAAAGAGCGTGTAGCGGCAGGGGAGTCGAAAGCATCCATTGCTCGCGATTTCGGGATTACTCGCCCAACCTTGTACCGAGCACTCGACGATTAAGGAACCGACAGGCTTAGGCCTAAAAGGGGTGTCGGGGGTGGGTTGCTAGTGTTTGAGATGGTCCACAAACATTCCGTGCTTTAGGTGTGGGGTGGGTGTGGCTTCCTCGTCGGTGCGCGGTAGGTCCGCGCGTTCACGTGGGCTGTTTCCGTGCGCCTTGTTAGGCGAGGGAACGACCCTACGACGTCAGGGAGGTGACCAATGGGTAGACACTCATTGGAAACGCCCGGTCACAAAAGAAAAGACCTTGACACCACGAAGAAGCTTGGATGGCTCGATGTGGCAATCAAGGTCATAACACTTGTGACCGTAACGGTGAAGCTCATTGCGGTGATGCTTCACTTGGGCCTTTAGGTCCGATAACCTCAACCGACTTGGACCTCGGTTGGGGTTATTTTTATTGTCCCAGCTTAGCTGCGCGCGGCAATCAAACTGTTCACCTTTAGTCTAAGCACTACACGAAGTAGCTGCAAGTAGCACGAAGTAGCTGCGAGTAGCACGAAGTAGCTACAAGCGTCATATGGTTCGCCTTTCAACAACAAACCACGGTTGCGTGGTTGTCTGTTTGCACAAGCGTCTATTTCTGCGCCAATGTGGCCTTTTGCCCACTAGGTCTTGGCCTTTCCGGCCCACGCCTAATTTTCTTTGGTACATTTGCAGTAAACGTGCTTCCGCACTCCGTGCGGGGGCGTGCCAGGGGCGAAAGGAGGCTGCGGGACGTGCTGACCATCGCGAAGATGCACGGTGAATCCGTGGCCTACTATGAGTCCACTGTCGAGGAAGACAAGGACGAAAATCTCGGCCCGGACGGCTACTACTCCGAGGACGGAACCAAGCCGGCGGAGGCATGGGTCAACGCGCGTACCGATGCCCAAGCGGCGGCGGTCGCGGAGGCGCTCGGGGTTGCCGAGGGCGAGCAGATTCTTGGTGAGAATGTGCGGGCGTGGTTCAACAAAGCTATCGCTCCGTCGGGTGTGAAACTGGGGCGTGCGCCGAAAGAATCGGGAGTGCCAGGCTTTGACTTAACGTTTTGCGCGCCAAAGAGCGTGTCCATGTTGTGGGGGTTGACCGACGATGCGGCGGTGCGTCGAGCCGTTGATGAAGCGCACGCCGAAGCAGTCGGAAAAGCACTGTCCTATCTGTCGGAGCACGCGGGCTATACGCGCCGTGCCGATGAGGGTGATTCGTCGCTGATGATCATCGATCGCGTCGAGGCTTTAAGCGGCGTGAAGTACGAGCATCGGACGAGCCGCGCGGGCGATCCGCACGTCCACTCACACGTTCTATTAGCCAACAAGCAGCGATGTTCTGACGGGAAGTGGCGCACACTAGATGGAGTCAGCCTTTATCACGAGGCGCGCGCAGCGGGCATGGTTTACCAAGCCATACTGCGCGAGCGCCTAGCCGCGTCGCTGGGCGTTGAGTGGGGCGAGACGGTCAACGGGTGCGCGGAGATGCGCGGGCTGGAAGACCGTGCACTCATTGAGGCGTTTTCGACTCGCGCACGCGAAATCGACCAGTGGCGCGCAGTCAATGGCCTTGATGCCAACACGCAGATGGCGCGCATCGGGCAGAAGAAAACCCGCCAGACTAAAGACCTCGACACTACCCTTAACGAGCTTGAGGCCAACTGGCGGCAGCGCCCGGCCGGCCACACGGTCCGCGAGAATATTGCAGACATTCGCCCGCGTACCGAGCTTGCTGAGCGCACGCACGAGCGCCCAGGACTGCCGACAATCGCCGAGATTATTGAGGCGGTGACGGAGGAACGCTCGACGTTTACGCGCGCCGATGTCGTAGAGAAAACCGCCGAACTTATCCCCGTCGGAGCCGTCGAGACCGAGAAGATACTCGCCACCGTGGAGGAACTCACGGAGCAGGTTTTCCGCGATGGTGCGGCCTGGACTGTCACCCCAGATAAGTCGCGCGTGTGGGATAAAGCCGCCCGCGAAGGCTCCCAACGCTTTACCTCCCAGGGCGTGGTCGATGAAGTCAATCGCGGCATCGATCTGGCCTGCGCAGTCACCAACGCTGGCGTTGATGCATCCTCCATTCGCGAGCGTCCCGGCACGCTGTCTACCTCGCAGGCCGAGGCCATGCGCGCGGTGGTGTCCTCGCGTTACCGCTCCAGTGTGCTTATCGCGCCTGCCGGAGCCGGTAAGACCTCCTCGCTTAAGGCCGCGCGCAGCGCGTGGGAGAACGCCGGGAAACAGGTTATTGGTCTAGCACCTACCGGCAAGGCGGCGGACGTGATGGTTGCCGAAGATGTGGCCCATGAGTCCATGACACTAGCGCGCGCCCTGCGACAAGCAGGCGACCTTGACGCGTGCGGCGCAGCCGCCCAGTTGGGCTGGGATAACCAGACTGTCGTGGTCGTGGACGAGGCTGGAATGGTCGCCACCCCGGACATCGTGCGCATCTTAGACATCGCCCAGGCTGCTGATGCCCGCGTGGTCTTCGTCGGCGACCCGTACCAGTACAGTGCGGTGAAATCGCGCGGTGGCATGCTCGCCACCCTGGCCCACGAGCTGCCCGATGCCGCAGAGCTCACGGAAGTCTTCCGCCAGTCCGATGCGGCTGAGCGTGAAGCCTCGAAGCGTTTGCGTACTGGCGAGCCTGCCGATGTTGAGCGTGCCGCTGACTTCTACGCCGAGGCCGGACGCTTGTCCGCAGGTTCAGTGACCGCCATGATGAACGATGCCTTGTCGGACTGGAAGAAGGATGTGCTGTGGGGCAGACAATCCCTGCTCGTGGCATCGAATCGCGACTACGTGGACGCGCTGAATGCCGCCGCCCAGAAACACATGGCTGAACTCGGCAATCTGGACTTGTCCGAATCCGTGCCGGTATCCGGCGGGCACTTCGTACACGTCGGTGACACTATCTTGACTCGCCGCAACGACTACGACCTGACCACCAGTGCCGGTGACGTGGTGCGCAACGGACAACGCTGGGAGGTCGAAGAAATCGACGCTGAAGGCAATATCCGCGCACGCCGGTGTGACGATACAAACGCCACAGTGACGCTACCGCCCGCTTACCTGCGTGAACATACCCAACTGGGTTATGCGTCTACCGGCCATTCTGCCCAGGGTGCGACCGTCGATATAGCGCGCGTTGTCGCCGAAGTAGGCCAGATTGATCGCGCCGGTGTCTACGTCCCGCTGACACGCGGACGTTATGTGAACTGCCTCTACATGACCGAGACCATGCCGGGAGATGGCGATACCGGACACGGGGCCAACACCCCAGTCGAGCGACGCGAGTCCACCGACTACGCCCGCGACCTCCTTATCCAGGCCGCGACCCGCAACACCGGCGACATCACCCCGCACGAGCTGCACCGAAAGACCCGCGCCGACTGGTTCATCGCCCGTCTATCGCACCGACTCCCGCAGGCCGACCCATTCGCCAATACCCGCATGGGCGAGGTTGCCCAGCACCGCACGCAGGCCCGGATGGAGCGCTTTAACGACTTCCATGCAGAAGCACAGCAAGCCGCCGAGCGCAGGAAGCGATTGGCAGGCATTGACCCCAAGGCTGTGCTGCGCCAGCGCACCCGTGACAAGTGGACGGCTCTGGATAACCGCTTGACAGAACTAGGAAATCTCCGCGATGAGCTGAAGGGACAGCGCGCTGAGCTCAACGAGTACCGCCTGACACTTTCCAATCAAGAACGCGATGCCCAAAGCAAAGTCAACGAGGCCACGAGGGAAATCGAGTACGCAGAACGCGCCCGCGACAACCGCGGCTGGCTGAAGAAGCTGTTTGACCCGGAGGCCGGCAACGACACCATCGCCGAATGGACGAGCGCCCGTGATAAGCGCCAGCAGGAACTCGACGAGCTTCGCCAGCGCAAGGAAGCAATTGAAGCCGAAACAACCCAGATCGAAGACAAGCTCGCCGACATCGAGCGCGAAGCAAGACCGATGGAGAAAGAGCACGCCTTGCTCTGCCTCTACGGTGAAATCGTCGATCCACTCGTGTGGAAGATGGTCGCCCCGCAAGAAGAGACCGAACAGACCCGCCTCGAAGACGAAGCCATTAACGAATGGCTCGGCAAAGACGGCACACGCGCCAACTTCAAAGCCGGACACTCCACCTTTGAAACGGGCGAGTTGACCAACTCCTACGACATCGTTGTCGAGAACGGAATGGAACTCTAACCCCAAGTGAACTGCCTAAACGGTTGACATTAACGCCTTAACGTTTTAACGTTAGCGTCATGACGTTAAAACGTTAACGTTTTAACGCTAAGACGTTTATGCCGAAAGAAAGTAGCAGTGACATGCGCATATCCTTCGTCCACACCAAAGGAGGTGTGGGCAAAACAACGAACACCATCATGCTGGCGACCGCCGCAGCGCGCCGAGGTATCGACGTTGAAGTCCTCGACGCCGACCCCCAAGGCTCAGCAACGCGATGGGCAGAAGTCGCATCCATGCGAGAAGACAAACTCGAGTTTTCGGTCCGAAGCGTCGACGCGCGCCGCCTTCAACGCTTCCCGGCATCGGACGGTTGGCAGATCGTCGATACCCCGCCTGGCACCGCCGACGAGATTCAAGCAGCTATCGATACCGCTGACTTAATCATTGTTCCGACCCACGCCGCGCCTCTCGATATCGATCGTGTTTGGCCGACGCTTGAAACCGTCGCCCACCGACCGCACGGAGTCCTCCTGTCCGGAGTCCTCCAACACCGTCGCCTCTACCGCGAGACGCGCGAACTCTTCGAGGCTCAGGGAGTCTCGACGTTCTACAGCGTCGTCCCGGAGCGCGAAGAAATTAAGACCTACTTCGGCACCAATCCCGAAGAGCTCTACACCTTCACCGATATCTGCGAAGAAATACTAGGCATCGAGGAGATGGACTAATGGCAACAAAGAAAAACAGCCTCGCCGACACCATGCGACCGAGTATGAGCGCGGGGAAGAAAAAGGTCACCGTCGAAGACACGCTGCGCCCCGGAACCTCCGAGCTTTCCCGACGCACCACCGTCTACTTCACTGAAGAAACGGCCAAAGAACTCAAGATCGCAGCCATCGAAGACGGAACCAACATGTCACAGATCGTCGAAGATCTGGTTGCGGACTGGCTGGTCAATCGCAGCCGTGAACAGCGGAAATAGCAATAACGTTAAAACGTTAACGTTATAGCGTTAGCGTTTGGACGTTATAACGTTGTTAGTGCGAGGGGCGTAAAACCGTTCAAGTTGTGGGCGGCGAAGAACCGTTTATTCTGGTGGTAGTCAGTAGTGCTGGCGAGGGGCTTAACCCTCTCCCGGAAAGCTCTATTGCCCCGCTGGCTTAGAAGGTCGCCGATCCCCCCATTACGTTGTTAGCAGTTCCACCCCAGGGCACCGAAGATTCATAGTCCGTCCACCCGAGTGGGCGGGCTATGTTTATGTCCGTTCCCGCCGTCCGAAAGGACAGTGGAACTAGTCGCTGGCTTCGGTATGGCTTATTCCTGTCCCTGTTAAGAAAATGATCCGGGGGGTGATGCCGCCGAAGACAGTGACATACTCAAACTGCTAATAGGAACCTGACCCGGCCCAGGCGGCACGAGGTCTCACAGTAATGTGGATGCCAGCGCAAGTATGTCCGACCACCCAGCGATGAAGCTCATCTATTCAACTCCCTTTTCATCGCTAGGAGGCACCAACTCATGGCCTATGACTTCGTCATTGGAATGGACGTCGGCAAATACTTCCACCACGCCTGCGTCCTCGATCTCCAGGGCCGACAAGTCCTATCCAAACGCATCAACTGAAGCGTCCTGGGGAAATTGTCTTGTGGGTAAATATGCGCACGCGTGATGGTAAATATGCGCACGCGTGATGGTAAATATGCGCACGCTTGTGGGTAAATATGCGCACGCTTTTTTGCTTTGTGGGTAAATCTGCGCACCCGTATGGGTAAATCAGCGCAGGGCGAAAACGCGCATTAAGTGTGTCACCAGGGGCGAATTACCGTGGTGTGATTTACTGTCAAGAAAGACCGAAAACGAAGAAAGCCACCGGGTTGCCGCCCAGTGACTTTCGCTTATCACCCAGTCGCCACTGGGAGAAAGCATGACTGTGAGTTTACCCAATCGTGTAGATTCTGCACACATTGAGACGCGCTACCGCGTCGACCGCGACAGCGCGGGCCTTGACGATACGCCCGCGAGCACGACAGACCGCGATTTTCTTCTCGCACATTTAGGCCGCGACGTCCTCCACGGTTCAGTTACGCGCGACTTTAAAAAGGCTTACCGCCGCAATAAAGCCGGCGAGGTCTCGCCGCGTATGTACCGCACCGACTCCGAGGCCCTTGGTAAATGCGAGTACGTCAAGCTCACGAGCAAGCAATACGCCGCAGTCCTCGTCGTAGATATAGACCAGCCGGGAGAAGCCGGAGGACATCCCGCAGACCTGGCCTTGTACGTGCGCAACGTCGTGCGGGTGCTTGTCGAGCACAACATCGGCCCAGCCTGGGTGGGAGTGAACCCCATAAGCGGAAAAGGGCAGTTTATCTGGCTCATTGACCCCGTTTACGCGGATGCTTCGGGTAAGTCTTCGCAGATGAAGCTCCTAGCTGCGACCACGCACACCCTAGGCGAGCTGCTCGGCCACGATCCCCATTTTGCTCACGGCTTTAGCCGCAATCCGTTCTACACCGGTAAATCTCCGTCAGCTTATCGTTGGTATAGGCAACACAATCGCGTGATGCGTCTAGGTGACTTGATAAGGCAGGTGAGGGATTTGTCCGGGACAGACCAGTACGAGGCTGCACCACGCCAGCAATTTAAGTCAGGACGGGAACTCATTAACGCGGTGAAAACCCGTCGTGAAGAGGCACAAGCGTTTAAGACACTGGCGCAGGACGTGGACGCGGAAGTCTCTGCTGAACTCGACCAGTACGACCCGGAGCTCATTGACGGTGTGCGCGTGCTCTGGATTACCGAGGGCACCGCCGCCCGCGACGAGACCGCGTTCCGCCACGCCCTTAAGACTGGCCACAGGCTCCGCGCCGCCGGCCAACGACTCACGGATGCAGCCATCATCGACGCCTACGAGCACGCCTACAACGTCGCACAGACCCACGGCGGCGCAGGCCGAGACAACGAGATGCCACCTATGCGCGACCGTCAGACTATGGCACGACGAGTCCGCGGTTACGTGACACAATCCAAGAGCACGGCCTCCATGGGGTCGAGTGCGCCTGGAAAGGCAACCAGCAGCGAGCGCAAAGCTTTGGCCACCATGGGACGCAGAGGCGGGCAAAAGGCTGCACAACGCTGGAAAACAGACCCACACGGGGAATATGCACAAACAGAGCGTAAGAAACTCCATGCTGCAAACGCCCTTCGCCAGAGTCGTGGAAAAGGTACCCGAGGTCGCGTGTTAGCTACAGCAATGGATATTTTGACCCAGACAGGAAAACTTCCGTCAGGGCGAACTGTAGGTCAGGAGCTAGGCATCACCCGGCAACAGGCGAATCGGCATTTGAAAGCTTTACGGGAAGCTGGCCTTATTTAATTAAAAGTGGAACATGCCGTAAGCAATATACGGTTCCCCTGCCGTTAGGCAGTTATATAAACCTCACTTGAAGAAAACCTTGAGGGAGCAGGGCAGCTTATATGCTTTTAACATGACTTCCTCTGCTCTCCTAGACCGCGCAACCATTCGCCATAACCTCACCGAATTCAAAGTGCGCTGGCTTGCCCACATTGAGGAATGGAAAGCAGAAAATCGACCGGCCACTGAATCAAGCCATGACCAACAATTCTGGGGCGACCTCCTAGATTGCTTCGGTATTAACGCCCGCGATCTTTACCTGTACCAGCGCAGCGCGAAACGAGCATCGACCGGACGCACGGGCAAAATCGACTTGTTTATGCCTGGCAAAGTCATCGGCGAAGCAAAATCTCTCGGGGTCGATCTCGACAATGCGCACAACCAGGCGCTGGACTATTTGTTGGGCGGCACCATCCCGAACTCACAAATGCCGGCCTATGTCCTCTGCTCCAACTTCGAGACTCTGCGCATCACCCGCCTTAACCGCGAGTATGTCGGAGACTCTGCAGAATGGGACGTTACCTTCGACCTGGACGAAATCGACGAGCATCTGGAACAACTCGTGTTCCTGGCGGACTATGAGACCTCGGCCTATCACGAGGAAGAGCAAGCCTCTTTGGAGGCCTCACGCCTGATGGTCGAGCTGTTCCGCGCCATGAACGGCGACGAGGCAGACGAAGCCGTGGGCGATGAAGCCCCAACCACTCCGGAGGAAGAAGACGAAAGGGTCATGCGCACCTCGGTCTACCTAACGCGCATCCTCTTCCTCCTTTTCGGCGACGATGCAGGCCTGTGGGACACCCCGCACCTGTTTACGACGTTCGTGCGCAACGAAACCACCCCGGAATCTCTCGGACCTCAGCTCAACGAACTTTTCCGAGTCCTCAACACCCCGGAGGACAAGCGGCCTAAGCGCTTACCCGGCACCTTGGCGAAATTCCCCTACGTCAACGGCGCAATCTTCGCCGAGCAGCTCGACCCCGAATATTTCGACTACGCCATGCGCGAAGCCCTGCTCAACGCCTGCGACTTCGACTGGTCAAAAATCGACGTGTCCGTCTTCGGCTCACTGTTCCAGCTGGTTAAGTCGAAAGAAGCCCGCCGTGGCGATGGTGAGCACTACACCTCGAAGACCAACATCCTCAAGACCATCGGACCGCTCTTCCTCGACGAGTTGCGTGCCCAGGCTGACAAGCTGGTCTCCAACCCCGCCACCCCGGTGCGCAAGTTAGAAGAATTCCGCGACTCACTGGCTGCCCATATTTTCTGCGACCCGGCCTGTGGTGCGGGAAACTTCCTGCTCACCGCCTATAAAGAACTGCGCCGTATTGAAACGGACCTTATCGTGGCTATCCGTCAGCGCCGTGGCGAGACGGGTATGTCGCTAAATATTGAGTGGGAGCAGAAACTGTCGATTGGGCAGTTCTACGGATTTGAGCTGAACTGGTGGCCGGCAAAGATTGCAGAGACGGCGATGTTCCTGGTGGATCATCAGGCGAATAAGGAGTTGGCGAATGCGGTGGGGCGTCCGCCGCAGCGTTTGCCTATTACGATTACCGCCCACATCGTCCACGGAAACGCTCTCGCCCTGGACTGGACGGAAGCGCTGCCCAAAGCAGTGGGGGAGACGTTTATCTTTGGCAACCCACCATTTATCGGTCAAGATACGCGCACAAAACAGCAGCTCGAGGAAATGAAAGCTGTATGGAGACGTAAAAACATCTCGAGATTGGACTACGTCACGTGTTGGCACATAAAAAGCCTTGACCTTTTCAGTACCCGTAACGGACGGTTCGCTTTCGTAACAACTAACTCGATTACCCAAGGCGAACAAGTGCCGCTTTTATTCGGCCCCATCTTCGCAGCAGGTTGGCGTATCCGCTTCGCCCATCGCACATTCTCATGGGATTCCGATGCTCCCGGTAAAGCCGCAGTCCACTGCGTCATCGTCGGTTTCGACCGTGCACACGAACCTCGCCCCCAGCTCTGGGATTACCCGAATGTCAGCAGTGCCCCCGTGGCTGTGCCTGTGGAGCGCGTGATTAATGCTTACCTCGTCGACGGCCCTAATGTCCTTGTCCAAAAGATGACTTCGCCCATCTCCTGCGAGATTAAACCCGCAGTTCTAGGCGCAATGGCAAAAGACGGAGGTGGCTTGATAGTTGAAGCCCAGGACGTGCAAGAAGCTCTGGACGATCCGATAGCGGCAAAGTACCTACGTCCGTACGTTGGCTCGCGAGAACTTGTTCGCGGCCTTAGTCGGTGGTGTCTCTGGATGGTCGATCTCGACCCCGCCGACGTTCAGGCAAGTGCTTTTCTGCGTTCACGAATTGAACAAGTACGCGCCTACAGAACAACGTCCTCGGCTCCTACTACGCGGGGCATGGCAAAGATTCCCCATCTTTTCGCACAACGTTATCGGCCACAAACAGATTTCCTTTGCGTTCCATCCGTTGTTAGCGAGAACCGGCCATACTTCACAGCTGCGGATATTGAGGAAGGAACAGTTGTCTCCAGCCTTGCGTTTGCGGTTGAAGATTCTGATAGGTCACAGTTCGCGTTGATTTCTTCGTCAATGTTCATTACTTGGCAAAAGATGATTGGAGGAAGGCTAGAATCTCGCCTGCGTTTTGCGAACACACTGACGTGGAACACGTTCCCCGTACCAGAACTCGATGAGAAGACGCGCAAGCGGATTATTAAGGCTGGGCAGAAAGTACTCGCCGCGCGCGCACTGCACCCGGAGCGTTCCCTCGCGGAGCACTACAACCCGCTGGCTATGACACCAGAACTGGTGAAGGCGCATGACGCGCTCGACCGGGAAGTGGATAAAGCAATGGGGGCGGCGCGCAAGCTCACTTCGGAGCGGCAGCGCCAGGAGCTACTGTTTGCCAATTACGCGAAACTCACCAACAACTAGCTCAATGCTTGTTCGAATAGGCCGCACTCATGTCGCGGGTGCGGTCTATTGTCGAGAACATGAGCTTCCTTACCGAGTACAACGCTGCCCGCGAGTTGTCCGTGATTGATGCGTCTGCGGCCAGACTTCGCTTACCTTTTAGTACTACTGGTGCAATTCGGTTTTGGTGGGGGGATTAACGCCGCCGGCTTCGGTTTTTCCGTTGAGGAGGTCGTTGACTACTTCCCGATGGTGAAATTGGTCGATGGTGCGGTGAAGAGGAACCAGTCACCTGGAAGAGATCGATCCAGTCGCTGGTGTGCAATCTGGGAGGTAGGGTCGCAGGGTCGATTCCTCGCGAGTGCAACCATGATTGTGTTTCTGAACGTGATGAAAACAACCCTGCCCTTCGGAGAATTTCCCTTATCCCGCGTCCCCGGGCAGTGAAAACGGTGTGCACCATCGCCTGAAAGGCTTTGCGCTGCTCTATCGGAATCTTCGGGTCACCCACCCGGCGGATCACTAAGATCCCCCCGTCAACGTTTGGCTGTGGCCGGAAAGCAGACCTTGGTACCCGGGAACCCAGGTGAAATGTGAACCATGGGGACCACTGAGCCGTCATCATCGTGCTTGCGCCTACCCCAGCCCGGCGGCGAGCGACTTCCCACTGCATGAGGAGTACAGCGTCAGTCCATGCCGGCGCATGCAGCAACTTTCGAAGAATGGCAGTGGTGAGATGAAAGGGAATATTTCCCACAATGACGCAGGGAGTGGCGGGTAAACGGAAGTTAAGGAAATCATCATGGACCACTTCGACCGCCGCCGAGGAGGTTTCTTGTGTGAGTTTGGCAGCTAGTTTTGCGTCCACTTCAACTGCCGTTATTGCCCTCCCCAAGTAGGCCATCGGGTGAGTGAGGGCACCGCTTCCTGGTCCGATCTCAATGATGGGGCCGGAGGTTTGTTTTACAAGGTCGATGATGGAGTTGATGATCTTGTGGTCGGTGAGAAAATTTTGGCCATGTTCGTGACGGCCGTGTCCGTATGCAGACATCAGGTGTGCTCCTTGGAGTTGAAAAGGAGCCGGGCATGACAAATGACCGCCCGGCTAAAGGACCGGAGAGGTTTTTAACCTACGGGGTAGGAAACCGCCTTAGCGGTTAGAGCGCAACCGCAAGAAAGCGGTACCTGAAATCAACATGGGCCTAATTATATCAATTTAATTTCGCGGGTGATACGCGGTGAAAAAGAAGACAACTGCGCCGCAACAGTGCAAGACATCTGCACCTGGACTGGAATTGTATTTGTCCTACCTTCGGCTCGTCGCGCCGCCACCGCTGGCGGATTTCGTCTCTGAGCAACGAGGGGGAGTTACCCTACCTCCGAGCGTTTTTAAAGTACACTACCCGCGCCATTAGCCAACGCCACCGAGTTAGCCAACGTACTGTTGGCCGCTGACAAGTTCCACCGAGTCCACCGAGGGGGATAGGGAGCGACCAGCGACGATTGAGTGGTACCGCGTTATCACCCCGCCGGGTGTTATGCCTACGCTCACCGCTCAATCGTCGCTGGTCGCATCTAACCCCCTTACCTCGCCACTGCGGCTTAAGGGACATTTCGTGTGGATAAATCTATTGGTTTTCCCGCGCCACGCTGGGATTTTCGTCCTGTTTGGTTTTTAGAAGGCTTCCAAACTGGGGTTTGGCGGAATCTCCACGGGATCAGGCCAAGGTTGTGGTAAAGGTCCGGCGCAGTGGTGCTAGGCCTTGGGAATGGCAAAGAAGAACCGGCCTATCTGCACGTTGTGCGGCCACGGGCTTATAAAAAATGGGAAAACCGCAGCCGGCACCCAACGCTGGATATGCCCAGCCTGCAAAGCCTCGTCGATCAACACACGCCCCACCACGCAAGAAAAGCGCCATTTCGCCATCTTCCTCGACTGGATCTTGTCCGGTGAATCCGCAGACCACCTCGCCACTCGCCTTGGGGTCAACCGTCGCACTCTGACCCGGTGGTTTCGCTTGATGTGGTTTATTACCGTCCCCACTGACACCGATCCGTATCGGGTCTATGACCAGGTCTTTATCGACGGAACCTACTTCCACAAGAAGTGCCTACTGGTGGCCTGTACGAAAGACCATGTCATTGCCTGGCATTGGTGTCTGAGGGAAAGCTCCAACGAATACCTCAAACTCCTCGACAAAATCGCCGAACCCCTCGTCGTGACCACTGACGGGTCAGGCGGTGCGCTCAAGGAGATCCACACAGCGTGGAAGAACGTACGGATTCAACGCTGCCTTGTCCACGTCCAACGCAACACGTTTACCGACATCAGCCGCAACCCCATATACCCAGCCCACAAAGCCATACGCCGCCTAGGCTACATGCTCACCAAGGTACGTACCCGCGATGATGCTGCCGCCTTTATCGCCGCAGTGCACCACACCCGCCTCACGTTTGGTGACTGGCTGAAACAACGCACCTATCGCAACACCGTTACGCCAGGTCAAGTGCCTAAATGGGTGGGTGAGAATCAGACATGGTGGTACACACACCGCAGCGCGCGAAGAGCGTTGCGGCGTTTAGAAAAGCTTGCTGCCAGCGGTGAACTGTTCGTATTCCTCGACCCACCCGACGGCGTAACCGCGGATTTAACCCGGGTTTTTCACTGGAAGTAGCGGGACACCGGCTGAAGAAATGAAGAAAGTGACCCTTGACCAGGTAAATTGGTAGTTGCTTAGACTCCAGACACCCAGGTCGAAAGGATCACCTTCAGGGTGAATACTACCAGCTTCCATATCGGCACCCCCGCACCTTCCCAACTGTGTTCGAACGCCGGACTC